>NZ_UCNJ01000001.1 GCF_900473965.1 Synechococcus sp. UW179A
TGAGTGCATCATTAGGGGCCATACCTCAAACGACCCTTCTCCCTGATGAAAATCTGCGTTGTGGAATCGGAGCCGGTGCTTACGCCAATCAGTGGGCTGGTTCATTTGGATGTGCAGTGAAAATGCAGGAACGTTTTTTCCTCAATGCAGGTCTGGCTTCTACTACAACTAATACGCTTGGCGGTCCATTGATGGGCCGGGTTGGATTCTCATTTGGCTTTGGTGGCAGCCCACCCAAGGCTCAATCTGAGCAGCTCTCGTCTATCCCTGGAATGAATGGGTTGACTGTGTCCGCTCAAGAATATATGGGAGCGGGTGTCGATATTCCTGCTTTGGATAAGTCCTCTGATCAGGTTGAGTCAACTGTGGTAGCTGCCCTTCGAACACAAGATTCCTCTGACATTCAAGTGCTTCGTGATCGTCTTGCTGAGCTCGAAGCGGAAATCAAGCGTTTGAATTCAACAAGTGTTGGCGATGCTAATCAACGCATTGCAACTCTGGAAATTCTTCTTGAAGAGAAGAAAGAAAGCGAGCGCCGTCTTCTGACGATGCTTTCTGAGATGAAGTCTCGCCTGGATGATCAACGGATCATGATTGATCGGCTTATGAAACGTATGGATTCTGAAGATGCTCAGCAAGCCTCTTGATTGGTTTGACCATTCAATTGCTGTGATTGATCGCGATTGAATTCCCTATGGGCAAGTGTCTCATCAGTACTCATCGGTTTTTCTACCTTTTGCTCTTGATTACAGGCTCTAAGGTTTGAATTTTTTGATCGCACTATTCTCTTTGGTATGGGGCTCATCGAATAGTTATCCTTCTGCCATCTCATAAAAAAGCCCCACTTCGCAGTGGGGCAGAATGACGATCGAAATTTCTGACTTCGATTGGGTTTGATCGCGGAGATCAGTCGAGGTCTGGCATTGCCAGAGAAGGCTCTGCCGAACGGTCGATTCCCTTTTCGAAACCGGCAGCGGCAGCGCGGGCGCGGCCTGCGTGCCAGAGGTGACCCACCAGGAAGAAGAAGGCGAGCACGAACTGAGTCGCAGACAACCACTGGCGAATGTTCACGAAGTTCACTGAGTTGGGCTCAGTGATGATGCCGCCAACGGAATTCAGTGAAGCGTTGGGGGCGTGGGTCATGTACTCAGCAGCACGACGAACCTGCCAGGGTTGGATGTCGTTCTGCAGCTTGTCGAGACTTAGACCGTTGGGACCGCGCAATGGCTCAAGCCATGGACCACGGAAATCCCAGAAACGCATCGTTTCTCCACCGAAGATGATCTCACCGGTCGGTGAACGCATCAAGTACTTACCAAGACCGGTGGGGCCCATGGCGGAACCGATATTGGCGCCGAGGCGCTGGTCTCTCACCAGGAAGGTGAAGCTCTGCGCCTGGGAGGATTCGGCGTTGGTGGGGCCGTAGAACTCCGAGGGATAGGCGGTGTTGTTGAACCAGATGAAGGCCGAGGCAATGAAGCTCATGAAGCTCAGAGCACCAAGGCTGTAGCTGAGATAAGCCTCTCCATTCCAGATGAAGGCGCGACGCACCCAGCCGAAAGGCTTGGTTGTGACGTGCCAGATGCCACCGAAAATGCAGGTCAGGCCAAGCCAGATGTGCCCACCGATGATGTCCTCCATTGAGTTCACACCGATGATCCAGCCTTCACCACCGAAGGGGGCCCGGAACAGATAACCGAAGATCACTCCCGGATCGAGAGTCGGGTTGGTGATTAGGCGAACATCTCCACCACCGGGAGCCCAGGTGTCGTAAACGCCACCGAAGAACATGGCCTTGAAGACCAAGAGCAGACAGCCGACCCCAAGAAGAATCAGGTGATAACCAATGATGTTGGTCATCTGATTCTTGTCGCGCCAATCCTGGGAAAAGAAAGTGGAGTAATTCTCCAGAATTTCAGGCCCGCGCAGGGCGTGGTAGAGGCCGCCGAGACCGAGCACAGCGGAACTGATCAGGTGCAGAACACCAACCACAAAGAAGGGATAGAGATCGGTGACTTCACCACCGGGGCCCACTCCGTAGCCGAGAGTGGCCACGTGTGGGAACAGAATCAGACCCTGTTCGTACATGGGCTTATCGAAGGTGAAATGGCTCACCTCGAACAGCATCATGGCGCCGGCCCAGAACACCATCAGTCCTGCGTGAGCCACGTGGGCACCCAGCAGACGACCTGAAAGATTGATCAGGCGAGCATTGCCAGCCCACCAGGCGTAGCCGGTGGAGTCGAGGTCTTTACCGCCAGTGGCGATAAGACCGGAATTAAAGGGCGTTTCCACGGGGCAGAACCTCTTCAGGGAAGACGAAGTTTTCGTGCGGCTGGTCAGCCGGTGCCA